>NZ_JBHMCY010000001.1:230753-239890 GCF_042430725.1 Streptomyces cinereospinus
TCTCCTTGCGGTGGTGCCGGACTCCCTGCGAAAGAGGCGCTCCGGCGGCGCGGGCCTCCTCGCCGCGCAGGCACTCCGGCGGCGCGGGTCGTCCCGCCCCCTCTTCGCCGTGCAGGCGTTCCCGCGCCGCAGACGGTCCCGATGTGTGCGGCCTCCGGCGGCGGCGTCCGGCGCAAGCGGCCCCCGGCGCATGCGGTCGCGCAGCGCATGCGCCCCGCGCCGAGCCTCCCGCGCGCCCCTTAGGGGACACACCCGCAGGGCGCCTCCTCCCCTCGTCCACCTCCAGGAGGTCCGGCCAGCCCCACCTCTACACCCTGAGGCGGACTCACCTTCGGGACCTGCGGGCGATACGGGCGAGGGGGTCGCGAATCTAGCGTGGAGCCATGACCACACCCGTCTGCACCACCGTCGCGAACGCGGCCGCACCCCGGACGCGGACCCGCACGTACCCGTCCTTCGCGTCGTACGTCCGGGCCCGCCAGCCCGTGCTGCTGCGCACCGCCCGGTCGCTCACCGCGAACCCGAGCGACGCGGAGGACCTGCTGCAGACCGCGCTCACCAAGACGTACGTCGCCTGGGAGCGCATCGAGGACCACCGCGCGCTGGACGGCTACGTCCGCCGCGCGCTGCTGAACACCCGCACCTCGCAGTGGCGCAGACGCCGGGTGGACGAGTTCACCTGCGAGGAACTGCCCGAGCCGGAGCCGCTGCCGGGCGGTGACGACCCGGCCGAGCAGCAGGCGCTGCGGGACGCCATGTGGCAGGCGATCATGAGACTTCCGGCCCGGCAGCGGGCGATGGTCGTCCTCAGGTACTACGAGGACCTCAGCGAGGTGCAGACCGCCGAGGTGCTCGGTGTGTCGGTCGGCACGGTGAAGTCGGCGGTGTCCCGGGCGCTCGGCAAGCTCCGCGACGACCCTGACCTGGGGCTCGTCCGCTGAGATCGGCCGTGGCGGGCCGTGGCGGGCCGGGTGTTGTGCGATCGTGCGCCGTTGTGTCCGGCGACATCTCGTGATCGATCACCGGGAGCTAGTGACATACCGAGCGGTACGTGCGCAGAATCAGCGCACACTTACCGCCGCGTAGGCTGCCGCCCCGGGAGGACGCCGTGCTGAGCACCATGCAGGACGTACCGCTGCTGATCTCAAGGATCCTGACCCACGGGTCCACGATCCACGGGTCGTCGCAGGTGACCACCTGGACCGGTGAGGGCGACCCGCACCGTCGCTCCTACGCCGAGATCGGCGCCCGCGCGGCCCAGCTGGCGCACGCCCTGCGCGACGACCTCGGGATCCGGGCCGACGACCGGGTCGGCACCCTGATGTGGAACAACGCCGAGCACGTCGAGGCGTACTTCGCGATCCCCTCCATGGGCGCGGTCCTGCACACGCTCAACCTCCGGCTGCCGGCCGAGCAGCTGGCCTGGATCGTCAACCACGCCGCGGACCGGGTGGTGATCGCCAACGGCTCCCTGCTCCCGCTGCTGGCGCCCCTGCTGCCGCACCTCAGGACGGTCGAGCACGTCGTCGTCTGCGGGCCGGGTGACCGCTCCCTCCTCGCCGACGCCTCCGCCCGGGTGCACGAGTACGAGGACCTGATCGCCGCCAAGCCCGTCGCGTACGACTGGCCGGAGCTGGACGAGCGCCGGGCCGCCGCCATGTGCTACACCTCCGGCACGACCGGCGACCCCAAGGGCGTGGTCTACAGCCACCGTTCGGTCTATCTGCACTCCATGCAGGTCAACATGGCCCAGTCGATGGGCCTGACCGACCAGGACACCTCTCTCGTGGTGGTCCCGCAGTTCCACGTCAACGCCTGGGGCCTGCCGCACGCCACCTTCATGACCGGCGTCAACCTGCTGATGCCGGACCGCTTCCTGCAGCCCGCCCCGCTCGCCGAGATGATCGAACGGGAGCGGCCGACGCACGCCGCCGCGGTCCCCACCATCTGGCAGGGCCTGCTCGCCGAGCTGACCGTGCGCCCGCGGGACGTCGGCGCCCTCACCCAGGTCACCATCGGCGGCTCGGCCTGCCCGCGCTCGCTCATGGAGGCCTTCGACAAGCTGGGCATGCGGGTCTGTCACGCCTGGGGCATGACCGAGACCTCCCCGCTCGGCACGATCGCCCGCCCGCCGGCCCACGTGACCGACGCCGAGGAGGAGTTCGGCTACCGCCTCACCCAGGGCCGTTTCCCGGCCGGCGTGGAGGCCCGCCTCACCGGTCCCGGCGGCGAACGCCTTCCCTGGGACGGCGCGTCGGCCGGCGAGCTGGAGGTGCGCGGCCCCTGGATCGCGGGCGCCTACTACAACGGTCCCGACGTTCAGCCCCTGCGCCCCGCCGACAAGTTCAGCGAGGACGGCTGGCTGAAGACCGGCGACGTGGGCACCATCAGCCCCGACGGCTACCTCACGCTCACCGACCGCGCCAAGGACGTCATCAAGTCCGGCGGCGAGTGGATCTCCTCGGTCGACCTGGAGAACGCCCTGATGTCCCACCCGGACGTCGCCGAGGCCGCCGTGGTCGCCGTCCCCGACGACAGGTGGGGCGAGCGGCCGCTGGCCACGGTGGTGCTGAAGGAAGGCGCCAGCGCCGACTTCGAGACGCTGCGCGCCTTCCTGGCCGAGGAGGGCAACATCGCCAAGTGGCAGCTCCCGGAGCGCTGGACGGTGATCGCGGCGGTGCCGAAGACGAGCGTGGGCAAGTTCGACAAGAAGAAGTTGCGCGGACTACATAAGTCCGGAGCACTGGAGGTCACGACGCTAGCGCCGCAGGTCAGGAGGGGTGCGGAGAGCCCCGCTGCCGACTGACACACCCTCAGCTAGGGCCCTCCAGGGCCACCAGGGGCCCCGGTTCGCCGGGGCCCCTGGCATGTGCACCGAGGAGACCCCAGAGGCACCGGCCGGGGGCCTTGCCGACCCTCTATTGATCCGAAACGGTTTTTTCTAGGTCGTTGGTGGTGTGTGAGAGATCTGGTAAGGGACGCGCGGCATCTGTCGCCGTCGGCGCAGGAAGCCCTGCGGCTGCGGGCGGTGGCCGCGTTGGGGGCGGGGCGGGACCGTGAGGACGTGGCGGCGCTCTTCGGGGTGTCGCTGAAGGCCATCGACGGGTGGTGGGCGAAGTGGCAGGCCGGTGGCCGGGAAGCGCTGGTCATGCGGCCACGGGGCAAGCCGGTGGGAGTGCATCAGGTGCTCGGGGAGGCCGAGCAGGCAGCGGTCCGTCAGGCGGTCCTCGATCACCGGCCCTGTGATGTGGGGCTGAGTGGGCAGCTGTGGACGCGTCGGCTGGTGGGCGAGCTGATTGTGAAGCTGTATCAGGTGCGGCTGACCGAGCCCGGGGTGGGGAAATACCTGAAGCGGTGGGGTCTGTCCTTCCAGCGGCCGGACAAGCGGGCTGTCGAGCAGGACCCGGAGGCAGTGCGGCGCTGGCATGAGGAGACCTGGCCGGCGATCCGCGCGAAGGCGAAGGCCGAGGGTGGCGAGGTTCTGTTCGCCGACCAGGTCGGTATCCGTTCCGATCAGGTCACCGGCCGTACCTGGGGTGAGAAGGGCAGGACGCCTGTGGTGCGGCGGAGCGGGAACCGGTTCTCGGTGAACGCGATGTCGGCGATCAGTACCAAGGGCCGGATGCACTTCATGGTCTTCACCGAGAGCTTCACCGCCGAGGTGATGTGCCGCTTCCTGGACCGGCTCGCCGGCCACTTCGACCGCAAGGTCCACCTCGTGGCCGACGGGCACTCCGCCCACCGGTCCAAGATGGTCCGTGACTGGCTCGCCGCCCACTCCGACGATGTTGAACTGCATTTCCTGCCGCCGTACTCGCCCGAACTGAACCCGGACGAGCTGGTCAACGCCGACCTCAAGCACAGCCTGCCCCGGCAGCACCGAGCCCGGAACCAGGCCGAACTCGCCACCGAGACCCGCCGGTTCTTCCGCAGACGGCAACGTCAGCCACACATCGTCCGCGGCTACTTCGGAGGCCCCACCGTCCGTTACGTCCTGGACGAGAACCCCATGAGCTGATCAATAGGCGGCCCACACGACTTCCAACAGGTCGGGATTGAACTTGCGGGCTCCCCGTCCGGCAGGGTTAACCACGATGGCCTTTATGTGCTTCGCAATGACGGCCCGCTGCCGTTCAATCGGCAGTCTTTCAAATTCTTCCGACAGTTCGACAGTCGCGGCCGAAGTCTTAATCTGCTCTACCGCGTGCCGGTTGCGCTCATACTCCAGCTCATCCCGCTCTTTCTCCAGCGGCTCCAACATGGCGATAACCGTGCGCGCCTTGAGCGTTCCGCTGTTCATGGCGCTAATGAGGTCGCTAATGCTCTCTTCAACCTCGATTAGGCGAACAGCCCCCGGCCATTCGACGGGGCCAGGCGTGGGAGCCTTAAGCCTGGTCTCCGCATCGTGAATCAAGGCAATGATGTGCTCATCCAGCGGCTCACCGGCGCGAGAGACCTTTCCGCATCCCCCATCCTTAGCCGCAGGGCAACGGTACGTAAAGCGGCTTCCCTTGCTGCCTTCCTTCCAGGAGGAGCGCATGTTGGCAATCATGCGCGTACCGCACTCTGCGCAACGCAGAATCCCGCTAAGCAGATACTTGTGATTGTTGCTCAAGTTGTTTGTTTTGTACCGGGAGTTAACGTCTGCCAGGACGGCCACAACGGCATCAAGTTTGTCGGGGGTGCAGATCGGCTCCCACACGCCCATGACCGGCTTACCGTCTTCGCCGATATGTTTCTGTCCCTTTACGGTCCGGAAGCCTGCGAGACGCGGGTTAGTGAGGATGCCCTTTAGGGCAACGCGCGTGATCGGCTTACCGGTATTCCGCGAAGTGCGAATCCCCAGCTTTTGCCATTCGGCAGTAATGGTGGAAAGCCGGGTGCCAGCCAGCAGCGCGTCATGCGCCTGGGTAATCAACTCTGCCTGCGCAGGGTCCACCGTTACCCGGTCATCCTTCCACCCGAACGGCGGGAAACCTCCTGCGTTCTTTCCGGCGTCCGCAAGTTCACGATGCTTACGGGCAACGCGCCGCCCAGTGTCGGCGGAAGCCTTGTTAGCGAAAGCCACCATGACTCGCGCCATCGTGCGGCCGTCCGACGTAGACAGGTCGATGTCATTAGTGACCGTGCAAAACACGAGTTCCGGGCGATCCTCGAAGACGTCAATAAGTCGCTCAAGGTCGCGCGGTTGCCTAGCCAACCGGTCAAGGTCGTAAGCGATAACGCCGTCCAGGACTCCCGTTTGGAGGTCCACCAGCAGCTTTTCAAACTCAGGCCGCACAACGTTGCGCTTAAACGCGCTTATGTCATTGTCGATGTAATCGCGCGCCGCAATCCAGCCGGGGCGCACTCCGGCCACCTGCCGATAGTCGCTGCGCTGCCGGTCTACGCCCAGTTCCTGGCCGTCCTTATCAAGGCTGATACGTGCGTAGCCCCCCAGGCGTACAGCCACCGTGCGCCCCCTCCCGTGATCATGCTTGTTGACCCTGCGGAGTGTAGCGACACCTGCGTGGTTCATGAAAGTCCTTGGAGAAGGTGCTGCGCAGGCAGTATGCCGAGGGGGAGCTGGACGTCACCCGGCTCTGACCGTCACGGACCCGGTGCAGCGGAACCAGGCGCGACCGGGGCGGGCCGCGCCGGGCAGGGCGTCTCCCCCTCAGGGCCGGCGTCTGGTCGGCCACGTGCGAGGCGACCGGCGCGACCGTGGTCAGCAGGGCGAGGCCGGTGACCAGGCGGCGCCGGTCGACGGTGTCCCCGAGCGGGGCGAACAGCAGCAGGCCGACCGCGTAGCCGAACCCGCGCGACCGAGGCGATCCACGCCACCGCCGAGGGGGCCGAGCCGAAGTCGCGGGCGATGAGGGGGAGCAGCGGGGCGGCGAGGCAGATGTTGCCGACGGTGACGGCGCTGCGGATGGCTATGAGGGTGAGGAAAGGAGGGCCTGGAGTACGGCACCGGCGACCTGCCCGACGAGACCGAGCGCCGGGAACACTGCGCCCGCAAGGTCGCCGAGGTCCGGGACGGCCAGGAGCGGGGCGTCGTCACCGACGCCATCCCCGCCTCCGACCTGCTCGTCCTGCCGACCGCGCCGGCCAACTGGGCGATCGTCGTCCCGCGGACGAAACGCATCCCGGTCGGCCCGGCGGACACCGACCGGGAGCGGCTGCGGGCGTCGGTGAAGGAGGCGGCGCGGCGACCGACGGCACGCTGACGCCTCAGCGGGTCCCGCTCGGCGATGGGGTCCCGCTCAGTTGGTCCCGATCCGCGCCAGCAGATCCACGATCCGGCTCTGCACCTCCGTACTCGTGGACCGCTCCGCGAGGAACAGCACCGTCTCGCCGGAGGCCAGCCGCGGCAGGTCCGCCTGGTCGACGGCGGCGGTGTAGACGACGAGCGGGGTGCGGTTGAGCTGCCCGTTCGCGCGCAGCCAGTCGACGATCCCGGCCCGGCGCCGATGCACCTGCATCAGGTCCATCACCACCAGGTTCGGCCGGAACTGCCCCGCCAGCGTCACCGCGTCGGTGTCGCTCGCCGCCCGCGCCACCTGCATCCCGCGCCGCTCCAGCGTCGCGGTCAACGCCAGCGCGATCTCCGCGTGCTCCTCGATGAGCAGCACCCGCGGCGGGTGCTGCTCACTGTCCCGGGGCGCGAGCGCCTTCAGCAGGACGGCGGGATCTGCGCCGTACGCCGCCTCGCGCGTCGCCTGCCCGAGTCCGGCCGTCACCATGACCGGCACCTCCGCCGCCACGGCCGCCTGCCGCAGCGACTGCAGCGCGGTCCGGGTGATCGGCCCGGTCAGCGGGTCCACGAACAGCGCCGCCGGGAACGCGGCGATCTGCGCGTCCACCTCCTCGCGCGAGTGCACGATCACCGGCCGGTAGCCGCGGTCGCTGAGCGCCTGCTGCGTCGACACGTCCGGCGCGGGCCACACCAGCAGCCGGCGCGGGTTGTCCAGCGGCTCCGGCGGCAGCTCGTCGTCCAACGGCTGCGGCCGGGGCGGGTCCGCGACCTCGACGGCCCCACCGGGACCGTCCAGCGGCTCGGGGCCCTCGGCCGCGTTCTCGTCCGGTGCGCCTATGGCGTACGACCGTCCGGCACCCTCGCTGGCCGGCCCGGCGAGCCGCGACTGCCCGGTCGGCGCGTGCTGCTTCGGCTGCTCGGCGGCGGGCTGCTCACCCTGCGGGTGCGGACGCGCGGCGGTCGGCTCCGGCGGCGTACCCAGCTTGCGGCGGCGGCCTCCCGTCGACTGGTGCGGCGGCGTCGCCCCGGCCGGTGGCTGCTGCGCCTGCGCCGCCTGCCGCGTGAACGGCACGCCCTGACCGAGGGTGCGCACGCTGATGGACCGGCCCTGCGTGGAGTCCGGATCCACCGGCGCGGCGGCACCGGCGGCCTCGTCGGGCAGCGGCTGCGCCATCCGCGCCTGGGTCGCGCCGGCCACCGCCTCGGGGGGCAGCGGCGCGCCGGGGGCCGGCGGCTGCGGCACGCGGCCCGCCTGCTCGGCCGCCGGCGGCAGGGGAGTCCCGGCCGCGGCCGGCGGCACCGTGCCGGCGCCGGGGTGCGGTACGGGGGTGCCCGCGCCGGGCGTGTCGTCCGCACCGGCGCCTACGGGCCACGGCTGCGGCGGCGGGATGGCGCCGTGTGCCGGTGCCGCCTCGGCGGGGAGGGGCCGGCCAGGGGCCGGGGCCTGCGCGGGGACGGCCGCCCGGGCCGGCTGCGGCGGGACGGGCGCGCCCGGGACCGGCGGGAGGGCACCCTGCGCGGGTACGCCGGGCTGCGCGGCAGCGGCGGCCTGCTGCGGGGCGTCCGCCCGCTCACCCGGTGCGACGGGGACCGGCGCGGGCTGGGACGCCGGTACGGGCGTCACCTGGGCCGGGATCCCCCGCGCGGGCGTCCCGCCCGCCTCGGCCTGCGGGGCGGCCGTCCGGCGACGCCGTCCTGTCGGGGCGCTCGCCGGATGCGGCTGCGGCGGGGTGTGGTCGTCCGGGTGGTCGTGCGCCACGGCGTCGTGCCGGCCATGGTCGTCGGCGGTCAGGGCACCGGGAGCGCCCTGACCCGGCACGGGCGCCGGGGCGGGGCCGGGCTGTCCGGGGGTGTGTGCCGGAGTGAGGCCGGGCTGTCCGGGGGTGTGTGCCGGAGTGAGGCCGGGCTGTCCGGGGGTGTGTGCCGGAGTGAGGCCGGGCTGCTCGGGGGCGTGCACGGAAGCCGGACCGGGCTGCTGCCCGGGGGCGTGCGTCGCCGGGGCGGGTTCGGCCTGTCCTGGCGCGTGCGGCGGTACCGGACCGGCCGACGGGACGTGCTGCCCGGGAATCTGCGGCGGTACCGGATCGGCTTGCGGGATGGGCTGCCCGGGGGCGTGCGGCGGTACTGGGCCGGCCTGGGGGACGTGTTGCCCAGGAATCTGCGGCGGTACCGGATCGGCTTGCGGGACGGCCTGTCCTGGCGCGTGCGGCGGTACCGGACCGGCCGACGGGACGTGCTGCCCGGGAATCTGCGGGGGTACCGGATCGGCTTGCGGGACGGGCTGCCCTGGCGCGTGCGGCGGTACCGGACTGGCCGACGGGACGTGCTGCCCGGGGATGTGCGCCGAGGCCGGACCCGCGTGCGGGACGGGCTGTCCTGCCACCTGCGGCGGCACCGGGCCGGCCGGCGGGACGGCCTGCCCCGGCACAAGAGCAGTCTGCCCCGGCACCGGACCGACCCGCGCCCCGGTCTGCCCCGGCGCGGAAGCGCCCTGCGGCGGCACCGGACCGACCTGGGACCCGGCCTGCCCCGGCACAGGAACAACCGGCGGCGGCACCGGACCAGCCTGCGGGACGGCTTGCCCCGGCACCTGGACGGCCGCCGGACCCGGACCCGCAACCGGACCCTGGGGCTGCGCAGCCACGGGGCCCGGCGCCTGAGCCGTCTCCTGCGTCGCCGTACGGTCCGCCTCGGCCGGCGGCAGCGCGAACACCGTGCGCGGCTCCGCCTCCTGCGCGGCCGCCCGCTCCTGCGCCGCCGCGAGGGCCCGCCGCCGACGCCCGGTCGACTGCTGCTGCCCCTCCGTGCCGGCCCCGGCCGGAACGACCTCGGCGGACGGGGGCGCCGCCACCGCGGCCTCCGGCCCGGCCGCGGGCAGCGCCGCCGGCAGAGCGTGCTG